>JANRJM010000005.1 GCA_033763975.1 Planctomycetota bacterium | reverse complement strand
TTGCTGTAATCGCAGGATCTGGTCGCCGTGGAGGACGGGTTTGGGTTTGGCGCCGTGCGATCCGGTGGCGCGGCGAAGAATTTCTGTCTCGTCGGTTGCGCTCGGGTAATCGACACGAATCATGAACAGAAATCGATCGAGCTGCGCCTCGGGCAGGGGGTACGTTCCCTCCTGTTCGATCGGATTCTGCGTCGCGAGGACGAAGAAGGGATCGGGGAGGACGTGGCGCTTGCCGGCCGCCGAGACCTGTCGTTCCTGCATCGCTTCGAGCAGCGCCGCCTGCGTCTTCGGCGGCGTGCGGTTGATCTCGTCGGCCAGGATCACGTTCGAGAAGATCGGCCCGGGCACGAACCGCAACTCCCGCTGCCCCGTCGCCCGGTCCTCCTGGATGACCTCCGTCCCCGTGATGTCCGTCGGCATCAGGTCGGGCGTGAACTGGATGCGGCTGAAGCCCAGCGACAACGCCCGCGCGATCGTCGAGATCAGCAGCGTCTTCGCCAGCCCCGGCACCCCCACCACCACCACGTGCCCGCGGCAGAAGATCGCCATCAGCATCTGCTCGACAACCTCGTCCTGCCCCACGATCACCTTGCGGATCTCGTCGCGCAAACGCGACGCCGCCTCCTGCACCGCACGCACATCCGATGGGATCGCGCTGCCGACGTTCTCGTTGCTCATGCCCGATCCTATCGGCCCTGCGGGCCCGGGCGTTCCGCACGCCCCGCTTCAAAAAAATGAACAGGCCGCGCCAGGGGTGGCAGCGCGGCCCGTTCTGAACGGAGACATCGGAAAATCTGGGACACCGCGCCGCCCGGAGGAGGTTCGGAGCGGCACGGCGCCCGGGGTGAGCGCTTAGGGGTTCTTGGGCAGCCGACGCTCGATCTCGTCCAGCCGCTGGTGCAGACGCTCCAGCTCGCTGCTCAACTTCTCCATGAGCCGCCCGGAGTCCTGGCCCGGCTGCGCCGGCATCGGCATCACGAACGTCCGCCGCTCGCCCGCGCCGTCGGGCGCCACCAGCACGCGGGGCGACTGCCCCGGCTGGTACCGCCGCCAGAACGACTGCATGTCGTTCTGCGAATGCTCCAGCGCCTTGAGCGCCTGGCGCATCGCCTGCTCGACGTCCTTCTTGAGCTTGTCCGCGTCGAACGCCGGGCTCGCCTTCATCTCTTCCAGCGCCTTGGTCAGCGCCCGGCGCGCTTCGTCCTTCATCGCACGGGCGTCCTCGCCCAGCACGTCCATGTTCTCCCCGAGCACGTACCACGGGTTCTCGTTCGGTTCCGCCGGCGACGTCGCGCCCAGACGCTCCGCGTCGAACGCGGCCAGCGTCAGCGTCAGCGTCTTCTCGCCATCGCCCCGACGCACCACCACCTTCACCTTGTCGCCCGGCGCGCGGTCCTTGAGCGCCTCGCGCACGTCCGACACCGCCCCGATCTTCGCGTCGTGGACCGAGAGCAGCACGTCGCCCGGCTCCAGCCCCGCCTCTTGCGCCGGCAGGCCTTCGATCACGTCGTCGACCACCACCTCGCCGGTGTCGTCGCTCATGCGGATGCCGATCATCGTCTTGGGAGGCGTCGCCTCCGGCGCGATCGCCGGCGCGGGCTCGATCGGCGGCACCGGCGCGATGGGCGCCAGGGGCGTGCGCCCCTCGCCCCGGCGCGCCCGGGGCGTGCGCGGCGCAGGGGCCGCCGGCTGGCCCATCTGCACCTCGAACGTCTTGAGCACCTTGCCCTCGCGGTCGAGCAGCTCGATGCGCCCGTCCTCGCGGCGCACCCGATCGGCGGGCAGCTTGCGCCCGTTGATCTTCGCCGTCACCTCGCCGCCGCGGATCTCGAGTTCATAGCT
Organism: Planctomycetota bacterium; assembly: GCA_033763975.1. NCBI lineage: Bacteria > Pseudomonadati > Planctomycetota > Planctomycetota bacterium. Next base: position 27,210 of record JANRJM010000005.1, on the reverse strand, counting down.
CGTCGTGCCGTCGTTCTCCGACATGTACACGAACCCGCCCTGCGCGCCGCCCTGCCCGCCGGGCTGACCGCCCTGCAACGGGCGGTCGAGGCTGCCCTCCATGCGGTCGACCTCGCCCTGCTGGGCGAACGCGCCCGCCGCCAGCGCGAGGACCACCGCGCCCGAAACTGCCATCATCCGACGGATGTTGTTGTGCATGCGCATACCTCCGACCTTCCTTCCGAAACACTCCGTCCGACTTTCGTTCCCCACCGGGCGCGTCCCGCGCCCGTCCACCCATCCCCGCCCGGGGCCTACACAGGCCCCGACACGGGCGACCTCGGCGGCTGCTCGGGCGTCGGCGGCTCCGGAGTGATCCGGATGGGCACGCTCGACCCGAACTCGTCCGACGAGAGCTTGTACAAGTCCGGCACCTGGGTCCGCTCCATGATGAGCCGCAGGTACACCACGTCGAACCCGCGCCCGTCCGCCGCCGGCGCCGATCGCACCAGCCACTTCGCGGGCATCTCTTCGATCACCACGCCCTCGGCGCGCCCCTGCTCCAGGTACGCGTGCAGCGCGTCCGCCGCCGACAGCACCGGCACGCCCGCCATCGCCGGGTCCGACGCCGGCGTCCGCTCCACGCCCGTGCGCTGCATCAGCACCGCCAGCCCCACCAGCGCCGCCGCCGCCCACCCGCCCCACGTCGCCGCCAGGCGCGTGCGCTCCGCCGTGCGGCGCTCCTGCGCCCGCGGGCCGTCCGGCAGGTCCGCCATCATCGCGCGGTCCAACGCCCGCGCCATGCCCCGACGCAGCACCGCGTCGTCGCGGTGCGCCTGCGCCAGTTCGCGCCACACGCCCGGGTCTCGCGCGCCCAACGCCTCCAGGCGGCGCCAGTCCTCGTCGGTGGCCCCCCCGTCGATCACGCGCGTCAGCAGGATGTCCAGTTCGCCCTCGCTCATGTCGCCCACCCAGATGCGCCCCGCGTCATGATCCGTCACGCGTCGGGCGCGATGCCGTGCGCCGTCGCCAACTCGCGCAGCCGCCGCCGCCCACGGGCGATCCGCGTCTCGATCGTCGTCTCGGGAAGCCCGAGAATCTGCCCGATTTCCCGGTACGACAGCCCCTGCACCGCCTTCAGCAGCAGGGGCTCGCGATATCCCTCGGGCAGCGTCGCCGCCAGTTCCAGCAAGCGTCCGCCCTCGTCGGGCGGCGTCCCGCCGGGGCGGCCTGGCTCGGCGGGGGCGTCGCGCTCCTCCAGGCGTTCGTCGCGCCCCCGACGCTTGGCCGTACGGCCCGCCGCGTGCGCCGCGTTGATCGCCACCGTCCGGAGCCACGGGCGCACCGCCGCCGGATCCCGCAGTTCGTGCACCTTGCGCACCACCGACACCGCGACGTCCTGCAGCAGATCGTCGAGATCGGCCCACCGGGGCTTGTACGCAAGCAGGATCGCCGCAACCCACCGCCGGTGACGCTGCCACAGCCGCTCGACGCTCTCGCGATCGCCCGCCAGGGCGGCCCGGGCCTCCCGCCGCTCCGCGCGCGCGCTGGCTTCCTCGAAGCGCACCGTCCCCGTTTCCGACAGATCCGCCGGCGCTCCGATCCCATCCGCCATATCCGCCGGGTCCTGCACGCGGCGCTCCCGTTCGCAACATTCGGATGTCCGCAGCGTCGTTCTCCGTCACGCCGCGTCGTATCCTCCCCCCTCGCGCCCGGACTCCCCGCTATGCCCGCACAGAAGGCGAATCAGTCGCACATGCCGCTCGGCGATCACCTCGAAGAACTTCGCCGGCGGCTGATCTGGGCGCTCGCGGGCCTTCTTCCTATCGCCATGGTCGCGCTCGGGTTCGGGTCCTATCTCCTCGCGTTCCTCGTCGAGCCCGCCAAGTCCGCCCTGCGCGACGCCGGCCAGCCCGACATGCTCATCGGCACCGGCCCGCTCGAGACCTTCGCCACCTACATGAAGGTCTCCCTCATCGCCGCCGTCATCGTCGGCAGCCCCTGGATCATCTACCAACTCTGGCGCTTCGTCGCACCCGGGCTCCACCGCCACGAGAAACGCTTCGTGTACTTCCTGCTCCCGCTCTCGGCCCTCCTCACCGCGACCGGGCTCGTCTTCCTCTTCCGCATCATCCTCCCCGTCATGCTCGGCTGGCTCGTCGGCTTCGGCGCGACCATCGGCGCCGCCACCGCCAGTTCCGCCGCCGTCGGCGCGGACGTCGTCGTCCCCTCCGTCCCGCTGCTCGAGGCCGACCCCACCGACCCCGCCCCCGGCGCGCTGTGGTTCAACCGCACGCTCATGGAACTGCGCATCTGCGTGGGCACCCCCGAGGAGCGCGAGATCCGGGCCGTCTCCATGCACCGCCAGTCCGGCATCGTGCAGCAGTACCGCGTCAGCGAGTACGTCTCGCTGCTGCTCACCCTCACCCTGGCCTTCGCCGCGGCGTTCCAGGCCCCCGTCATCGTGCTGCTCCTGGGCTGGGTCGGGCTCATCGACCAGGCCTTCATCGCCAAGTACCGCCGGCACGCGGTGCTCATCTGCGCCGTGCTCGCCGCCGTCCTCATGCCCGGCGACCCGCTCTCCATGATCCTCATGTGGATCCCGCTCATGCTGCTGTACGAACTCGGGGGCGTGCTGCTCCGCATCTTCCCCGCCGCACGCGTCGCGGGCCCCGCCCCCTCCGATGACGGCGCGGGCGAGGGCTAACCCACATGCCCGCCCGCGCACTCTGGATGCTCATCGGCCGGCGCCTGGCACGCCCCGCGCCCTCCCGCCACGATCCGGCACCGCATGTTCCGGCCGGGCTCGATCCCGCCCCGCGCGCGCCGGGCGTCGCGACCCCGCGCGACCTCGAGGCCATGGAACGCGCGCTCGACCTGGCCGACGTCGCCGCCCGCATGGGCGAGGTCCCCGTCGGCGCGGTCGTGTACGACACCGCCACCGGGCGCACGCTCGGCGAGGGCTTCAACCGGCGCGAGCGCGACCACGCCCCCGACGCCCACGCCGAACTGCTCGCCATCCGCGCCGCCGCTCGCACCATCGGCGACTGGCGACTCAACGCCGCCACCCTCGTCGTCACCCTCGAGCCCTGCGCCATGTGCGCCGGGCTCATCGTCAACGCCCGGGTCGGACGCCTGGTGTACGGCACGCGCGACCCCAAGGCCGGCGCCGCCGGCTCGCTCATGCGCCTCACCGAAGACCCGCGCCTCAACCACCGCGTCGTGCCCATTGAGGGCGTCTGCCAGGCCCGCTGCGCCGACCTCCTCCGCACCTTCTTCCGAACCCTCCGCGCCCGCCGCAACACGCCCGCCGGAGAACCCGATGCCCGAACTCCCCGAGGTTGAGTGCGTGGGCCGGACCCTGCTCGCCCGCGTGCGCGGCGTTGCCGTGCGGGCGGTCGACATCCGCCGCCCCGACGTCTGCACCACGCACGACGCACGCCCCGTCACACCCCGCGACCTGCTCCTGGGCGCCCGCATCACCGACGTGGTCCGCCGCGGCAAGCAACTCGCGATCCTGGCAGACGACGGGCGCGCGCTCGCCGTGCACCTGGGCATGTCGGGCCGCCTGTCCGTGCAGGCCGCCGCGCCAGCCGCGGAACCCCGGCCCGCCCCGCACGCGCACGTCGTCTGGACGCTGGACAGTGACCTCTCACTCGTCTTCAGCGACCCGCGCCGCTTCGGGGGCCTGTGGACGTTCCCCTCCGCCGACGCCCTCCGCCTCGCCCGCTGGAGCACCCTGGGGCCCGACGCCCTGACGATCACGCCCGAGCAGCTCGCGGGAGTTCTGCGCGGCGCGGCCTCCATCAAGAGCGCCCTCCTTGACCAGCGCCGCATCGCAGGCCTGGGCAACATCTACGCCGACGAGGTCCTCTTCCACGCCCGCATCGCGCCCCAGCAGCCAGCGGGCACGCTCTCCCCTGCCGCCCGCGACGCGCTCGCCAACGCCATTCGCTGCGTACTGACCAAGGCCATCAAGGCCGGAGGCACAACGCTCCGGGACTACGCGGACGCCGAGGGCGTCTCCGGCACGTACCAAAACTCGCACGCCGTGTACGGGCGGGCGGGCCTTCCCTGCACCCGCTGCGGCACGCCTCTCGTCAGCGATCGGATCGCCCAGCGCACGACCTGCTGGTGCCAGCAATGTCAACCCAATCCGACCGACTTATCCACATTGGGGGTTTCCACCCCGCGCTCTCTACGGGCGAACACCCGTCCGGGCGGTCGATGAGCAGGTCTTCCTGCTATGAGTAAAAGAGAACTCTCCGTCTTCGTCGTAGGAAGCCATGGCGCTTTGTGCAGAGCGTGCGGAAATGCCATGTAAGTTGTTCGCCTACAACCACTTGAGATCACCACCGTCTTGTGCACGAGCTGTCGGCTGTCGGGCGGCGATACGCGGCTTGCGCACGCCCGCGGGAGTCTGAGCGCCGCCTCATCGCGCCGCACGCCGATTCGGCTACCCCCAGAAGCGCGCGGGCGTCAAGTCGTCCACAAGCACTCCACACGACAGGCGACGTCATGTGACACCCCCGAGGCCGCGTGTCCGCGGGGGCTTACCCGGGGTCGGAGAACGGCCCGCGCGCCCGGGTTTCCAGCGAGCGCAAGATCGTCTCGAACTCCGGCTGTTCGCGGCATTTCGCCTCGACGGCTCGGATCGCGTGCATCACCGTCGTGTGGTCGCGCCCCCCGAAGAACCCGCCAATTTCCTCGAGGGAATGCCGGGTGCTGCGCCGCGCCAGGTACATGCACACCTGGCGGGGCAGCGCGATCGACCGATGCCGCTGCTTGCTCTGCAGGTCCGCAAGCCGGATCGAGAAGTAGTCCGTCACCACGTTGATGATGTGCTGGATCGTCGGCTCGCCCACCGACGGCTGCGAGGGATCGCCCAGCGCGAGGCGCGCCAGTTCGAGGTCGATCGGGCGCTTCTCCACCACCGACTGGATCTGGAGCTTCACCACCGCGCCCTCGAGCTCGCGGATGTTCGAGTCCAGACGCTGCGCGATGTACCCCGCGACCGCCTCGGGCATCGGCATGCCCCGCAGGCGCGCCTTCGCCTTCACGATCTCCACGCGCGTCTCGTAGCAGGGCGGGTCGACCTTGCACACCAGGCCCCACTTGAAGCGGCTCACCAGCCGCTCCTCGAGATCGGGGATCTCTTCCGGCGGCGCGTCCGACGACAGGATGATCTGCTTGCTCGCCTGGAAGAGCGAGTTGAACGTGTGGAAGAACTCCTCCTGCGAGCGGTCCCGCTTCGTCAGGAAGTGGATGTCATCGATCACCAGCACGTCGACATCGCGGAACCGGTGGCGGAACTCGGCCATCTCGCCCGACTGCACGCACTCCATGAACTGCGTGACGAACCCCTCGCACGACGTGTAGTAGAGCGCCGCCCGGGGGCTGGCCTCCACGATCTTCAGGCAGATCGCCTGCAGCAGGTGCGTCTTTCCCAGGCCCACCCCGCCGTGCAGGAACAGCGGGTTGTACGTCCGCCCCGGGTTCGCGGCGACCGCCAGCGACGCCGCGTGCCCCAGCCGGTTGCTCGGCCCGGGCACGAAGTTCTCGAACGAGTAGTCCGGGTTGATGACCAGCGACTCGTACCGGGCCGGGGCCGCGGACGACGCGCGATACCGCGGCGTCGGGGCGCTCGGCGCCGGACGCAGTTCGATGTACTGAGCCGCGCCCGCCTGCTCGGGCCCCGTCCCGTCGCCGGCCGGGGTGTGCGGGGCGGGCGTGCCCCCCGACGCCGGATCGTCCGCCATCCCGCCGCGCCCGAGTGCCCCGCCGGGCTCGGCGGGCGGCACGAACGCCGGCGCGGACAGCGGGTCCGCTTGTGCGTCGGTCGGAGCGGGCCCCGGGCCGATCGGCGCGGCTTCCGGCGGCACGTCCTGCCCTCCCGCGGGACCCGGCCGGGCGCCCGCGGGGACTTCCGGCGCAGGGTCGGGCGCGCGCAGGGGCTGGTCGAGCCGCGGCCGGCGCGTGGGAATCTGGCGCTGAACTTCGTCGTCCGGGCCCAGGAACTTCACGGAGAGCAGGTGCCCCGTGACGGTGCGGGCGGCGTCGTTGAATGAGTCCGCGCACTGCCGGCGCAGATAGTCGCGGTGCAGCGGCGACATGGTCCGCAACTGGAGCGTGCCGTTGACGATGCCCAGGGGCTCGAGTTCCTCGAACCACTGGCGGCAGACCTGCGCGTGATGCGATCGCAGATGAGAGAGCATCCCCTCCCAGATCTGCCGATCCGGATGCGTCATCGCCCTCACGCTCCCCGCCGCGCGAGCGAAACCCTCCGTTCCCGCGCGTGCCCCGGGAACGAAGCGACCGAATTCCCGAACTCGAACCACCCAACCCACCGGGCGCGAGGCCGCGCCGAAGCAGAGGGAACGTACTGCGGAGGGGGCGAGGTGTCAACGTCCCCCGCGCGGCAATTGCGTCGGCCTACTCGTCCTCGTCGCCATCCGGCAATGGCGCGGGCGGTTGCGCGGGCTGGGCGGGCGGTGCGCCACGGGCACCCGCGCGCCGGTGCTCGCGCGCCTCGGCCTCCAGCACCTGCTGCTCGTAGCGCGCCTTGTTCGAGCGGTAGTCCATGAGCAGGTGCACCTTGCTCGCCGCCTTGCTCCCGGCGATCTTCGCCACCCGCTCGCGCGCGTACGCGAGGTCGGTGCGGCGCGAGACGTGGGCGAGGACGATCGCCTCGCACTCGAGCACGCGGAGCCACTCCGCGACGTCGTCGATGTGCATGTGCATGCCCACCCGCGCTCGCTCCTTGTGGTCGGGCTCGAAGAACGTGCACTCGGTGATGACGATCTGCGCCTGGCGCACGTCCGGGCGGATCAGGTGGGGCCCCGGGGCGGTGTCGCCGGTGAAGGCGATGAGCGGGATCTCGAACGAACGGGTGATCTCCACCCCGCGCTCCTTGAGCTCGCGCAGTTTCTCCTGCGGGAGTTCGAGGTACTCGGGCTTCAGTTTCGTGCGCTTCTCGCTCACGACGTACCCGAACGAGGGGCAGGTGTGCTCGGTCTCGAACCCGCGCAGGAACATGTTGTTCTTGATCTCGTAGGGCTGGTCGGGCAGGAGGGGGATCAGGTCGTAGGGCGTGCGCTGGCGTTCCAGCTCCACGTACCCCTCCATCATCCGCTTGATCGCCGGCGCGATGCGCGCGTCGCACAGCACCTTCGCCGTGCCCATCCCCTGGAACCGCCGCTGCGAGCAGAAGTACGCCAGGCCCCCGATGTGGTCCATGTGCCCGTGCGTGATGGCCAGGTGCTTGGCCGGCAGCATCGCCCGGGGGCAACTGCCGATGTCGAACCCCAGGTCGAGCTCGGGGATCTGCAGGCACGTCGCCTCGCCGGCGATCGACTCCCCGTACACGCGGAAGGGGGGGAGGTACAAAAAGCCGAGCGACGGCTCGCGCGGCGGTGGCTTGGGAATCATGCGGGAACACTCCGAACGCCGGGCTCTCGCCCGGCCGTGGGTGCGGCTCGGTGCAACCGCAGACTCTAGCCACCGCCGTGCGTGGATTCTGGTACCATCTCGCCCCGGAACGGGCGGCACCGCGCCGCCGCGCCGCCTTGAGGAGAGGACACGATGCCGTTCGTCGACACCTGGAAAACCGCCAAGAAGAGCTTCGAGACGATGACGCACAAGAAGAAGCCCACGGACAAGTTCCTGGGCGTCTTCCGCAAGGGCACCGGCGTCGAGGAAGCACTCAAGAGCCTGGACAAGGCCAAGACCGGCGCGGAGCTCACCAAGGCCCTGGCCACCTTCAAGTCGGCCGCCGCCACGTACACGGGCCTGCTCGAGAAAACCGCCACCGACCCGTCGAGCGTGAAGGCCGAGGAGAAGTCCACCTACGTCGCCGCCACGAACAACCTGAAGGCGGCGCTCAAGAAGATCGAGGAAGACGCGGGGAAGATCGCGTCGACGATGGGCGACGTGGGCGACAAGGACAAGACGACCGCCGACGAGCAGATGCAGAAGGCCCTCATCAAGGAGGCCGAGGAGCACATCAAGCTGCGCGAGCAGGTCGCGAAGGACGCCCAGGCGCTGCTCGACAGCCTCAAGAAGGACCTCGCGAAGCTCACCACCAGCCTCTCGAGCTGCGAGAAGCAGGTCAACGTTGCCAAGGAGGCGGCCAAGTCCGGCAACCTCATGGGCGGGCAGGTCGCCGTGGGCGTGATCGACCGGTTCCTCGAAGAGAGCGAGGCCCTGCTGAAGACCGACGCGACCCGCGTCAAGGATTTCACCAAGGACGGCAGCCCCATGATGAAGGCCCGCAGCGACGCCGGCGCCACCATCTACGACCGCATCACCGGGCCCAAGGGCGCCGAGCTCAAGCAGAAGCGCGACAAGGTCTGGGGCCCGGTCACCAAGGTCGCCGCCGAGCAGAACACCGTCATCTCGCAGATGGAAGGCGTCGTGCAGAAGATGAGCGCCGCCCGCGCCACCGCCGAGTCCTCCGGGAGCACGGTCCGCAGCCCCTCGGAGTACATCGCCGCCGCCACCAAGGTCAAGCAGGACATGGAGAAGGCCTTCAAGGACATCCGCATCAAGAGCGATCGCGTGGTGAAGGCGCTCGCGGAGTTCGACACCAAGATCACGAGCTGCAAGGGCGTCGTCGATGTCATCGCCAAGCACTGCCGCCTGCAGGAAGAGCAGTGGCAGCGCTACGGCCCGGAGACCAAGGTCGTCCTCGACCGCATCCAGTCCATGAAGACCCAGGGCACCAGCGTGCCCAAGGGTGCGCTCGAAGACAAGGGCGTCGACAAGGCCGTCAAGGAGGTCGGCACCTACGCCGACGAGTGCATCAAGACCCTCACCGCCGATCTCAAGGCCGGCGCCGACCTCGAGAAAAAGATCAGCGAGACCCGCCAGAAGCACAAGATCACCTGAAACCCGGGCGGCCCGGCGAGCGCGATCGGCGATGCCCCCGCGGGGCGCGAACGCACCACGCCCCCGCTCCGTACGCTAGCTCCTCGTGTCCGCCCGGCGCGTCCTCATCCTCGGCTCCACCGGCTCCGTCGGCACGCAGACGCTCGATGTCATCGAGCACCTCAACCGACTCGAGGGCGCGCCGCGCTTCCGCGTCGTCGCGCTCGCGGCCGGGCAGAACGCGTCGCTGCTCTTCGACCAGGCCGCCCGGCACGGCGTGCGCGAACTCGCCCTCGCCGCCACCGACCTGCCCAGTTCCTCGGGACCGGGCCTGCGCGTCGGGCCCGACGCCGCCGAACGACTCGTTCGCGAGGTCGACTGCGACCTCGTCGTCGCGGCCATGGTCGGCGTCGCCGGGCTCCCCGCCACGCTCGCCGCCGTCGAGCGCGGACGCCACGTCGCCCTCGCCAACAAGGAAACGCTCGTGGCGGCGGGCGACCTCGTCATTCCCGCGGCCCGGGCCAGCGGCGCCGCGCTCCTCCCCCTCGACAGCGAGCACAGCGGGGTGTGGCAGTGCCTCGCCGGCTGCTCCGGCGGCGCGCCGCCCATGCACTGCCCCGCCGCCGTCACCCGCGTCACGCTCACCGCCTCGGGCGGGCCCTTCCGGTCCTGCACCCCCGCGCAGCTCGCCGACGCCACCCCCGCCCAGGCGCTGCGGCACCCCACCTGGACCATGGGCCGCAAGATCACCATCGACAGCGCCTCGCTCATGAACAAGGCGCTCGAGCTCATCGAGGCGCACCACCTCTTCGGCCTTTCCGCCGACGCACTGGACGCCGTGGTCCACCCGCAGTCGATCGTCCATGCGCTGGTCGAGTTCGCCGACGCCTCGGTCATCGCGCAGCTCGGCGTGCCCGACATGCGCACGCCCATCCAGGTCGCCCTCACCTGGCCGCTGCGCGCCCGCGCCGCCACCCCCCGGCTCGACCTCGCGGCGTTGGCGCGCCTCGAGTTCGAGCCCGTCGACGCCGCCCGCTTCCCCGCCATCGAGATCGCGCGGGAGGCCATCGCCGCCGGCGGCACGAGCGGGGCCGTGCTCAACGCCGCCAACGAGGCGTGCGTCGAGTCGTTCCTGTCGGGCGAGGCCCGGCGCATCCGCTTCGATCAGATCGCCCCGCTCACGCGCGAGGCGATGCGCGCGATCCCGCGCGTCCCCGTCCGCACGCTGGCCGACGTGCTCGACGCCGACCGTGCCGCCCGGGCCTTCGTCCGCGAGAGGCTCGCCCGATGACCTCCGGCGACCCGCGCCTCGACGAGGTGCTCGACGCCTGCGCGTCCGGCGACTTCCCGCGCGCGCACGCGGCGTGCCTGCGCCTCTCCCGCGCCCGCCCGGCCGACCCGCGCGTCGCCTCCACGCTGGCGATGATCCTCCTGAACCTGGGCAAGGTCGAAGAGGCCGTCGCCCCCGCGCGCAAGGCCGCCGCCCTCGCGCCGAACGATCCGCAAGCCCGCATCAATCTCGCCCGTGTGCTCGCGCTCACCGCCGACGTCGCGGGCGCGCTCGCCGCGTTGGGCGAGGCCCGGCGTCTGGCCCCCGCCGACCCCGAGCCCCGGCGCGTCGAATCGCTCATCCACGCCGAGCACATGCGGTTCGTCGAGTGCATCAACGCGTGCGACGCGGGGCTCGCGCTCGCGCCGGGCGACCGTGACCTCGCCGCGACGCGCGCCATGGCGCTGCTCAACACCGCCCGCCCCGAGGACGCGTACCACGCGCTGGGCGACCTGGCCCGCGCCCGGGCCGACGACGACTACGTGCTCTCCTGCCGCGCCCTGGTGTCGAACTACGTGCCCGGGCTGCCGGCGCGCGAGATCTTCGACGTGCACCGCGCCTGGGCCGCCCTGCTCGAGCACGCCACGCCCCTCTCGCCCCGCGGCCCGCGCACGAGCGTGCCCGCCGGGCGCCTGCGCGTGGCGCTGCTGACGCCCGACCTGCGGCGGCACTCGGTCGCGTACTTCGCGCTCCCGCTGCTGGCCGCCCTCGATCGCGCGCGCTGCGAGGTGTGGGTCTACTACACGAACCGGCACGCCGACGGCCTGACCGTGCGCGCCCGGGCGCTCGCCGACCGCTGGATCGACTGCGCGAACATCGCCGACGCCACGCTCGCCGAGCGCATCCGCTTCGACGCCCCCGACGTGCTGCTCGAACTGAGCGGGCACACGAGCGGGCACAGCCTGGCGTGCGTCCACCGGCGCCCCGCGCCGCTCGTCGCGACGTACCTGGGCTACCCCAACACCACCGGCCTGCGCGCGGTCGACCTGCGCCTCACCGACTCGCACGCCGACCCGGCCGACTCGCTCGCCACCGAACGCCTCGTCCGCCTCGACCCCTGCTTCCTCGCGTTCGAACCCCCCGCCGAGGCGCCCGACCCCGCCCCGCGCCCCGCGGGAACGCCGCCGACCTTCGGCTCCTTCAACGCCGTCTCGAAGCTCAACGAGTACACCATCGGCCTGTGGACCCGCGTGCTCGACGCCGCCCCGGGCTCGCGCCTCGTCCTCAAGGCCATGCACCTCCGCGATGACTCGTTGCGCCGGGACATCGCCGCCCGATTCGCGGCCCGGGGCGCCGACCCCGCCCGCGTGCTCGTCCTGCCCCCCGCCCCCACCACCGCCGCGCACCTCGCGTCATACGGCGCGATCGACGTCGCCCTCGACCCGTTCCCGTATCACGGCACGACCACCACGCTCGAGGCGCTCTGGATGGGCGTCCCCGTCGTCAGCCTCCCGGGCGAGACCCACGCCTCGCGCGTCGGCGTCTCCATCCTTACCAACGCCGGCCTGCCCGACCTCATCGCGCGCGACGCCGACGACTACGTCCGGCTCGCGACGGCCCTCACCGCCGACGCCGCTCGACGGGCCGCCCTCCGCACCGAGCTCCGCGGGCGGCTGCGCGCCTCGCCCCTGCTCGACGCCCGGGGCCTGGCCACCCGCCTGCTCGACGCGCTCGGTGCTCCCCTCGGAACCACCGGGGTCGATCCCGGCCGATGACCCGCTCACACGCTGCGGGTACGCTTCCCCGTGGTGTCAGACTCCCTCTCGGTCGACATCATCGATTCCACCGGAACGCTCGCGAGCGACGCGGTGACCTTCATCCGGATGAACGCATGCAAAGCGGGCGCGATTCTGCGCGCCCGGGGCGAGCTGCGCGTGCGGGTCGTGGATGACGCCGCGATGTCGGAGGCGCACGGGCGCTACCTCGGCGATCCGACCACGACCGACGTGATCACGTTCGACTATTCGGACGCGGCAGGGCGGCCCGGAAAGCCGGAATCGCTGCCCACAAAGTCGGATTCTGATCGGTCTTTGTACGCTGTAGATGCGGATATTCTGATCTGCGTCGACGAAGCGGATCGACGGGCGCGGCAGGGCGGGTACGCTGTAGAGCGTGAGTTGCTGCTGTACGTGGTGCATGGGTTGCTGCACTGTCTCGGGTGGGACGATGAGGACCCGGCCGAGTCGTCGGGAATGCACCGGCTGGAAGACGCCGTGCTCTTTGCCATCGGGGTGGGGCGCGTCTATCAGCCGGAGGGACAGGGAGATACGTAGGTGACGGCCGAGGCGTGGCTGGGCGTGATGCTGGTGGCGCTGGGCATCGGGACGCTGCTCTCGACCCTGGTGCAATCGCTCCGCGACCTGTCACGCTCGATGCTGGAGGAGATCGGCGCGATCCGCAACCGCCCGGGCGCGCGGGCCCGGATCGCCAAAATCCTGGACGACCAGGGAGGGCACGCGGCGGCGATCGCGTTGCCCCGCACCTTGTGCAACCTGGTGTTCGCGATCGCGACGATCCTGTGGTTGACGGCGTGGCGCGGGCTGGAATCGCCCGATCTCCTGTCGCTGGGGCTGGGGGCCGTGGGCGCGACGTTCACGCTGTGGGTGAGCGGCGTGGTGATCCCGCACAGCATCGCGCGCCACGCCGGGGAAGCCACGGTGTATTCCTGGTCGGCGCTGGTGCGCGTGGTGTACGTCGCCGGACGCCCGTTCGCCGCGCTCGCACAGGGCATCGACGACGTCGTGCGGCGCCTGTCCGGGCGGACGGAGGGCGAGGTCGGGGTGCAGCAGGAGCTGCTGTCGGTCGTCGAGGATGCCAGCGTCGAGGGGCGCGTCGACGAGACCGAGAAGGACATGATCGAGGCGGTCGTGCGTTTCCGCGACAAGACCGTCGGGCAGGTCATGACCCCCCGCACCGAGATCGAGGCGATGGAACTGGTGAACGACCTCTCGGCGGTCACCGCGGCGATCCGGCGGATCGGGCACAGCCGCATCCCGGTGTACGAAGAGAGCCTCGACCACGTCGTGGGCGTCTTCTACGTGAAGGACCTCATGAAGTGGCTGGCGGGCGAATCGGCCCGGTCGGGCAAGGTCTTCGACCTCCGCACGCTCTGCCGCCCGGCGTACTTCGTGCCCGAGACCAAGACCATCCGCGAACTGCTGCGCGAGATGACCGCGAAGCGCACGCACCTGGCGATGGTCGCCGACGAGTACGGCGGCACGGCCGGGCTCGTCACCATCGAGGACATCATCGAGGAGGTCTTCGGCGACATCGCCGACGAGTACGAGGAGCCCGCGCCGGCGATCCCCGAGGTCGCCATCGACGCGGCGGCCCGGAGCGCCGAGCTCGACGGGCGGGTGTACATCAGCGATGCCAACGACGCCCTGCGGGCGCTCGACGTCGAGCTGCCCGAGAGCGAGGACTACGACACCGTCGCCGGCTTCGTCACCGTCTCGCTCGGGCACATCCCGGGCGCGGGCGAGCAGTTCGTGCGTGAGGGGATCACGGTGACGGTGCTGGCGGCCGAGCCGGCCCGCGTCACGCGCGTCAAGGTCGAGGTCTCGCAGCCGGCGGCCGAGGACGAACGCGAGCGCCACGTGGAGTCGGGGGCGTAGCCCGCGGGCCCCGGGGCCTCGGAACGGCGGACCGGACGCCGTACAGTCGGGACCATGGCCCTTCGCCTGTACAACACGCTGACGAAGAAGGTCGAGGCGTTCACGCCGCGCGACCCTGCGCACGTGTCGTTCTACACGTGCGGGCCGACGGTGTACGACGACGCGCACATCGGGAACTTCCGGTCGTTCCTGGCGGCGGACCTGCTGCGCCGGTTTCTCGAGAGCCCCCTGTGCGAGGTGGCGACGCGGGACGGGGGCGTGCACCGCGGCCCGCGCCGCGTGACGCACGTGATGAACATCACGGACGTCGGGCACATGACCGACGACGCCGCGGGCGGCGAGGCGGGCGAAGATCGCATGGCGGTGGCGGGGCGACGGATCGCGGAGGCCAAGAAGAGCGGTGCGCTCCCGCCGGGCGTGAACGTCGATCCGAGCGACCCCTACCAGATCGCGAAGTTCTACGAGGGACGCTTCCGGGAGGACGCGCGGGCGCTGGGGCTCAAGGTGTCGATCGAGGCCGAGAAGGACGAGAGCCTGCACCCCAAGGCGACCGCCCACGTGCCGGGCATGATCACGGTCATCGGGCGGCTCATCGAACGCGGGCACGCGTACGTCGTGGGCGAGCCGGGCAGGCGCGTCGTGTACTTCGACGTGCGGACGTTCGGGCCCTACGGGGCGCTGTCGGGCAACACGCTCGAGGCGCTCAAGGCCGGCGAGGGCGGACGCGTGAGCGCCGAGAACCAGGCGGGCAAGCGCCACCCGGCGGACTTTCTGCTGTGGAAGGAAGACCCGCGCCACATCATGAAGTGGGCGAGCCCGTGGGGCGAGGGCTACCCGGGGTGGCACATCGAGTGCACGGTGATGGCGCTCCGGGCGAGAGCGAGCGAGACAGCGAGGCAGGGAGAAGACCTGTCGAGCCTGGTCGTGCCCGATGGCGAGCCGATCATCGACCTGCACAGCGGCGGGGAGGACAACATCTTTCCGCACCACGAGTGCGAGATCGCGCAGTCGTGCTGCGCGTTCAACGCCGCCCCCGGAGACGGCACGTTCGCGAAGATGTGGTTCCACCCGCGGTTTTTGCTCGTCGAAGGCACGAAGATGAGCAAGAGCAAGGGGAACTTCTTCACGGCGCGCGACCTCTTCGCGAAGGGGATCGAGCCGGCGGCGCTGCGGCTGGAACTGATCAAGACGCACTACCGCGGGAACGCGAACTTCACGATGCAGGGCCTGGAGGACAGCCGCCGGACGGTGGAGCGGTGGCGGCGCTTTCGGGCGCTGGCCGAGGCGGGCGCCTCGCGGGCCGACGCGCACGCGGCGACGGGCGTCTGTCGCGATGCGGTCGGGGCGGCGTTGGGCGATGATCTCAACATCGCGCTGGCGATCGCGCAGGTGAACACATGGATGAGCGATGTCGCGGCGCCCGGGGGCGCCGAGGCGGCGCTGCTCCGGGATATCGACGCGGTGCTCGGCCTGTTTGCGCTCGATCGTCCGGCGGCGCAAGAGACCGACATCGGCGTCTTCGCGCCCGGCGTGACCCCCGACGAGCGCGTGGAGGGGCTGCTGCGTCGTCGTCGCGACGCGCGGGCCGCGAGAGATTTCGCGGCGTCGGACGCGATCCGCGATGAACTCGCGGCGCTGGGCTACGCGATCAAGGACATGGCGGGCGGCAAGGTGGAGGTTCGTCGAAGGTGATCACCGTGGCGCCCATCGCGTTCGAGCCGATCCTCGGGCCCCCGATGCGTCCGCTGCGGGCGCACGCGGACCAGGCGGGCGAGCCGCTGATCATCGGCCGGTCGTCGGCGTGCGCGCTGATGCTGGCGGATCCCGATGGCGTGGTGTCGCGCCAGCACGCGCGCCTGTCGTGCCACCCGGGAGAGCCCAGCCCGTGGCATCTGACGGACCTGAACAGCCGGCATGGGACGTTCGTGAACGGGCAGCGGCTGGAGCCCAACGCGCCGGTCGCGCTGACGTCGGGCGACCAGGTGCGGATGGGCCCGTGGACGCTGCGCGTGGTGGTGGGCGAGCCCTCGGCGACGCGGCGGCTGCCGATGACCGGGGACGACCGGCGCTTCACGAGCACCATGATGCAGCGCCTGGGCGAGCAAGCGCTGGACTCGGCGGCGCAGCGCCGGCTGAACATCCTGATGCGCTGTGCCGCGGACCTGCCGGGGGCCGAGCGCGAGGAGGACATCGCGTCGGTGGCGTTGCGGGCGCTGGTGGAGGGCTCGGGGTTCCCTCGCTGCGCGATCGTGCGCTGCGTGGGCGAGGAAGTGGAAGTGCTCGCGGGGCGCGAGCTGGGCGACGCGCGGTTCAGCCGCTCGCTGATCCAGGCGGCGGCGGACCCCGGCAACGACGGGCAGACGGTGATCCTGAACCCCGGGCAGGCGACGCCCGAGGTGGTGGGGCAGAGCGTGGCGGCGCTCGACATCACGGCGGCGCTGTGCGCGCCCGTGCTGGTGGAGCGGCTGCCCCCCGGCGGGCAGGACGGGGTGTTCACCTCGACGATGATGCCCAAGGGCGTGCCGATCCCCGAGGCGTTCGTGTACCTGGACGCGCGGGGGTCGAGCGGGGCGGTGCTGATCACGTCCGAGACAATCGCGTTCTGCCAGGCCGTGGCCCGCGTGTGCGGGCTGGCGCTCACGAACCTGCAGCGGCGCAAGGTGGAGCACGAATCCAACCGGCGGCACGCGGAGCTGACGGCGGCGCGCGACGTGCAGCGGATCATCATGCCGCCGTCGCGGGGCGAGTTCGGTGGCGGGGCGGGGCGGTTGCGCGCGCGGTACCACGTGGAATCGATCCCCGGGCGGTTCGTGGCGGGCGATCTGTTCGACGTCTTCGCGGTGGGCGAGGATCGCGTGTGCATGTTCCTGGGCGACGTGGTGGGCAAGGGCGCCGCCGCGGGCATGATCATGGCGAACGTGCAGGCGCACCTGGCCCAGTTGCTGCGCGTGCAGGAAGACCCCGGGGCGGCGTTGGCGCAGGTGAACGCGCTGGTGACGCGGTATTCGGAGCGCCTGGGGGCCGAGTACGGACGCGTGAGCCTGTTCATCTCGGTGTTCGCGTGCTCGCTCGACCTTCGCTCCGGGCAGGTGCTGTACGCCGACGCGGGGCACGGGTACATGCTCACGTCGGTGCCCGGCGGTTCGCCGCAGCGCCTGACGGGCACCGGGGGCCCGCCGCTGGGCGTCTCGCCGGATGTCGAGTATCACGCGGCGTCGCTCACGCTCCCCCCGGGCGGGCGGCTGGTGGTCTTCAGCGACGGCGTGGTCGAGCAGCGGACGGCCAGCGGGCTCCCGTTCGGGTTCGACGGCGCCGAGGCCGCGGTCATCCTCGCGGGCGACGCCGACCCGACCGAGCCGATCGTGCGGGCGATGCGAACGCACTGCGGCGTGACGACGTTCGCCGACGACGTGACGGTTGCGTGCCTGGCCGTGAGCAAGTAGCGCCCCCCGCTGAAACCTCGGGTGGGCCGTGCGTTGGCACGTTGGCCCTGCGCGAAGAAATCTCGGGCGGCCGTCACAGCCGTCCGGATCGGCGCGTCCAATCGCTACGGTTGGATCGATTCGTCGTTTCTACGGGAGGTGCGTCCATGGGCGAGTTCACCGGCAAGACGATTTTCATCACGGGCGGCACGAGCGGGATCGGCAAGGTCATCGCGCTGGCCCTGGCGCGCGAGGGCGCCAACATCACCTTCACCGGGCGCCGGGCGCCCGAGGGCGAGCACCTGCTCGCGGAGTTGAAGGGGCTGGGCGTGAAGGCGGCGTTCGTCCGGGGCGACGTGACCGACGAGGCGCACCTGAAGCACGCGGTCGAGACCGCCGCCGCCATCACCGGCACGCTCGACGGCGCGGTGAACAACGCGGGCGTGGAACTGGGCGGCGTGCCGCTGGTCGAGACGAAGACCGAGCAGTACCGCCAGGTGTTCGACACGAACGTGCTGGGCGTCGCGCTGTCGCTCAAGCACGAGCTGCGCGTGATGCGCGCGGGCGGGTCGATCGTCAACATCGCGTCGATCGCCGGGCGCATCGGCATGGCCGGCGTGGGCATCTACATCGCGAGCAAGCACGCGGTGCTGGGGCTCACGAAGTCGGCGGCGCTGGAGGCGATTCCGCAGGGTGTGCGCGTGAACGCGGTCTCTCCCGCGGCGATCGAGACCCCGATGTTCGACCGGTTCACCGGCAATCGCAACCCCGAGGTCATCAAGTCGTTCGCGGGTGCACACCCGATCGGGCGCGTCGGGCGTCCGGAGGAAGTCGCGGCCGCGGTGCTGTTCCTGCTGAGCCCGCGCGCGAGTTTCATCGTCGGGCACGACCTGCTGGTGGACGGCGCGTTCACCGTGCCGTAACCGGCGACCCGGCACGGGGCAGATTGACGCGGCGTGCTTTAGCCGACCGACGAGGTGGTCGGCGTACGTCGCCGGCGCAGGCCGACGATCGCCAGGCCAACCGCCCCGAGCCCCGAGGCGGAGGGCAGTGGCACCACGCTGGGCGGATCCACGGCGACGGCGACATCGACCGCAAGGGGCGTGTCGCCTTCGAACTCGTCCGCGTCACCGCCCCCGAGGATCGGGAGCGGCTGATCCGGGCGGGCGTGGTCCACGCCGCCGAACTCGTCCGCGCCACCCGCACCCCACGTGCCCGCGACCAGCACCGGCGCAGACCACGGCGCGGCGTGGATCAGCCCCGGAAGGTCGTGGGGCGTCCGGGGCGCGCCCAGGTACGGTGCGCCGTGCGCGACCGAAGCGAGTGCGTGCAGTGCGGGCGTGTGCGGGGTGACGCTGGCGTGCGGGGTGATCGGGGCGAGACGTGTCCGGGTGAACGCGAGCGCGTGGTCGCTGAACGGGCGTCCCGAGAACGCCGACGGGGCGCTGTGCGCCTGGCCGTCCGCGGTGCGGGCATGGAGCACACCCGCGCCGAGCGCGGCCGATGTGAAGACGGTGAGTAGCGACGCGAACGCGCCGAATCCTGGCGACATGATTGCTCCGAGCTCGTTCCACCGTACGGCCGGGGCGCGAGCGAAGACGCGTCCGGTGCATCATGATGTGCGATGAAGTTGAACTTCTTGCGTTTGCGTGAGGTAATCGGACCGCCGCAGGTGAGTTCCGGACGTTGCCACCCACCCCGGGGGGGCTGGCGGGCGTCGTCCGCGTTCGGGCGCAGCGGCCGGACTCAGCGGCCGGACTTGTACCCGCGGATGAGGCGCTTGGGCGGGAGTTTGGTGGGGACGATCCCGCCGGGGAACTTGGTCAGGTCGACCTCGCCCTTGGCGGCGGGGGGCAGGCTCGGGTTGATGGCGGCGTCGAGGCGGTTGGCCTTGGGCTCCGGGGGCGGCGGGGGCGTAGCGCCCGCGACCTGCAGCCCGCCCTCGCGGCGCCCGCCGGGCGCTTCGCCCCGCCACCCCTGGGGGGCGGGCGTGGGCTTGAAGTCCGGGTACTCGAGCTTGGGGACTTCGGCGTTGATGAGGTGCTCGACGTTGGTCAGCAGTTCGCCCTGTTCGGGGGTGACGAAGGTCCACGCGACCCCGCCGCGTCCCGCGCGGGCGGTGCGCCCGATGCGGTGGACGTAGACCTCGGGGTCTTCGGGGATGTCGAAGTTGATGACGTGGGAGATGCCTTCGACGTCGATGCCGCGCGAGGCGAGATCGGAGGCGATGAGCACGGAGAGCTTGCCCGCGCGGAGCTGGTCCATGGTCTTGTTGCGCTTGCCCTGGGGCATGTCGCCGTGGATGGCGTGCGACTCGATGCCGCGCTCGCTGAGCCCGCGGGCGAGCTCGTCGACGGTGCGCTTGAGGCGGCAGAAGATGAGCGTGAGGGCGGGCTCCTCCTTGCGGAGCAGGTGGAGCAGGAGCTTCTTCTTATCCCACTGGTTCACGCTCAGGTAGAACTGGCGGACCATGGAGACGGTGAGCGACCCGCTGTGGACGACGACCTTCTCGGGCTCGCGCAGGTAGCGTCGGGCGAGCTTCTCGATGTCGGGCGAGATGGTGGCGGAGACCAGGACGGTCTGGCGGTCCTTGGGCGTCTGCTCGAGGATCTTGCGGATGTCCTCGCGGAAGCCGATGTCGAGCATGCGGTCGACCTCGTCGAGGACGACCATCTTGATGTTGCGGAAGTGCAGGAACCCGCGCTCCAGCATGTCCATCACGCGGCCCGGGGTGCCGACGATGATCTGGGCGCCCTTCTTGAGCTTGCCGGCCTGGGCCTGGACGGCCTGCCCGCCGTAGAGCGTCATGGCGCGGACGTTGGTCTTGATGCCGATCTCGTCGATCTCGCGCGTGATCTGGATGGCCAGTTCGCGCGTCGGCGCCAGCACCAGCGCCTGGAAGGGCGTTTCCTCGTGCAGCAGGTGCAGCAGGGGGATGCCGAAGGCGGCGGTCTTGCCGGTGCCGGTCTTGGCCTGCCCGATGATGTCCCGCCCCGTGAGGATCGGGGGCATGAGCTGCGACTGGGTGACGGTGGGGTGCTTGAAGCCGATCTCGACGAGCCCGGCGAGGACGTCGTCGCGCAGGCCGAAATCGGCGAAGCGGCGGGTCTCGTCGAAGATCTCGCCCTTGACGGGGGTGGCGGGGATGTAGTGCTCGGCGAGCGGATCGCCGGGCACGCCCTCGTGCGAGGCGTCGTCGCGCGCGCGGGCCGCGCGGGGCGCCGGGTCGAGTTCGTCGGCGTCCGGGAGCGCGCCGGGCTGCTCGGTCCCCGGGTTGTCGGGCGGGAGGTCGGCGGGAAGGTGCTGGTGTGATTCGGCGGACATCGGTGCGGGGTACAGGTCAGGCATGGGAAAGTGAATCGAACCGGGAGCCCTCGGCAGGCCACAAACCGGTTCGCACGCGCGTTCGGTATCTGGCAAGTGGCGGCCACCCGAGGTGAAACTCGGCGGGCGCCGGTGAGAGTCAGCGTCATCATAGGCCGGCGGCGTCGTTCGGTCGCGGTTCGTCTCCAGCAAGAGTCGAAGTCGCCTGCTGGGCCGGGCCGCGGCTGGGGCTGCTGGCGCGGGGCGCGCGCCTCGTGTACTCTTGGCCCCCATGACCTCTCGCGGCCGATCAGCGGTGTCCATGCGCGCTCACGCGGCCCGAGAATGCCTGACGACCCCGGACGGGCGCACGCGCGTCTACGTCGGCGACTGTCGCGAGCGCCTGCCCGATGTGCCCGAGGTCTCGCGCGGCGAGGTGGACCTGGTCTTCGCCGACCCGCCGTTCAACTGGAACCGCGCGTACGACAAGTGGCACGACGCGATGCCCGAGGACGACTACCTCGCGTTCACGTTCGAATGGCTGCGCCTGTGTGTGAAGGCGCTGCGACCGGGCGGGGCGCTGTGGGTGAACATCCCTGACGACTGGGCCGCGGAGATCGTGTGCTTTCTCAAGGGGCGCCTGCACGAGAAGCCCCCCGCCCCGCTCACGATGCAGAACTGGTGCGTCTGGCACTACCGCTTCGGGCAGAACACGACGAGCCGGTTCATCAACAGCAAGGTGCACGCGCTGTACTTCACGAAAGACGGCGGGGAGCGCACCTGGAACCGCGACAAGATCCTGGAGCCCTCGGACCGCGCGAGCACGTACAACGACCCGCGCACGCTCACCAAGCGCGACGGGATGCCCGCGGGGCTGCGCGTGCCGATGGACGTGTGGTACGGGCGCCATTGGGGGCGCATCCAGGGGAACAACAAGGAACGCCGCCCCCAGCACGACAACCAGTTGCCCGAGGTGTACCTGTCGCGCGTCGTGCTCGCGACGAGCAACGAGGGCGGCCTGGTGATGGACCCGTTCTTGGGCAGCGGCACGACGGGGGTCATCGCGCACGCGCTGGGGCGCCGGTTCATCGGGTGCGAGTTCTCGAAGGAGAACGCCGAACGCGCGTTCGCGCGGATTCAGGAAGGCCCGATCCGCCCGCCCGAGACGCCTAGCGAGGCGAACCCGATCTTCCCCAGGCGCGGCAAGCCGCGACGAGTGGTGAAGGCGGGGGAGTAGTTCTCGTTCCTGTTGCTGCCCCTACGCTCCGCGCGTGTCGGAGGCGTTGACGAGTTCCGGGCGGCGTGCTGGCGGGCGGGGCGTGGTGGGCGCGCTGAGCGCCATCGCCATCGACATCAAGCTCGCGCACAGCGTGTTTGCCCTGCCGTTCGCGGTGCTCGGCGCGTTCCTGGCGCGCACGCCGATGGTCGCGGGCGATGCGCCGGTGCTGGCCGGGCCGGTCGGGGGCGCCGGGTCGGCGGGCGCGTCGGGGGGCGCGTGGGGGGGCACGTCGGGGCGCGAGTGGTGGGAGTTCCTGGGCAAGCTGGGGCTCGTCGTTGCGTGCATGGTGCTGGCGCGCACGTGGGCGATGCTGGTGAACCGCCTGGCGGATCGGCGTCTGGACGCCGAGAACGAGCGGACCAAACGCCGCGCGTTCGCGTCGGGGCGGGCCGGCCCGCTGCTGGGGTGGGGACTGGCGGCGGCGTGTGCCGCGGGCTTCGGGGGCGTGTGCTACCTGTTCCTCGTGCTGTACGCGAATCCCTGGCCGCTGTACCTGGGCGGGATCGTGCTGGCGTGGCTGGCGCTGTACTCGTACACGAAGCGGTTCACGGCGGCGTGCCACCTGGTGCTGGGCGTGTCGCTGGCGATGTCGCCCATCGCCGCGGCGATCGCGGTGCGCCCCGAGGCGCTGCTCGCGACGCCCACGCTGTGGTGGCTGGCGGGGTTCGTCGCGCTGTGGGTGGCGGGGTTCGACATCGTGTACGCCATCCAGGACGAGGCGTTTGATCGTGCGCGCGGGCTGTTCAGCATCCCCGCGGCGATCGGCGCGCACGGGGCCGTCTGGGCCGCCCGAATGCTCCACGGCATGTCGATGGTCGCCCTGCTGGCGGCGTGGACGAGCGACGTGCGATTGGGGTGGCTGACGGCCTTTGGCGTGCTGGCGGTCTTCGGGCTGCTGCTGATCGAGCACATGGTGCTGTGGCGCAGCGCCCGCGGGGAGGGTGCGACGCCCCGGTTGCACGCGTTCTTTTTCACGCTCAACGGCGTGGTGAGCGTGGCGATCGGGGCCGCCGGCTGCGCGGACCTGCTCGCCAAACCCATAGGATGACCCGGCCCGGCGATGGAGCGGGCGACGGGAAGTCGTCGGGAAGTCGACGGGAAAAGCAGTCCGGTGCGTTGGCCGAGCGGTTGAAGGCGCTCGACTTGAAATCGAGTAGATCGAAAGGTCTCGGGGGTTCGAATCCCTCACGCACCGCTTTGAGATCGCCCGGCGTCGGGGGCCGCCCCGCCCCGCGCGCCTACACCACGATGTTCACCATGCGTCCGGGCACGACGATGACCTTCTTCACGGGCTTGTCGGCGATGCACTCGCGCACGCGCGGGTCGGCGAGGGCGATGGATTCGTGAGCCGCGGCGTCGGCGCCGGCGGGCACGCGCACGCGGCTGCGGACCTTGCCCTGCACCTGCACGGGCACCTCGACGACGGCGTCGTGCAGGAGGGCCGCGTCGTACGCCGGCCAGGGGGCGTGCATGGCGAAGCCGGCGTTGCCGCAGCGCGACCAGAGTTCCTCGGCGATGTGCGGGGCGAAGGGCGAGAGCACGAGCGCGAGGCGTGAGATCTGCTCGCGCGTGAGGGGCGGGGCGTCCTTGTCGAGCGCGACGCAGGCGTTCACGAACTCGATCATCGCGGCGATGGCGGTGTTGAACGACAGACGCTCGACGTCGGCGCCGACCTTGGCGATGAGGCGGTGCAGGCGGCGTTCGAGGTCCGTGTCGCCCGTGTCGCGCGTGCGCAGCGAGCTGTCGATCTCCGACACGCAGCACCGCCACGCGCGCTGCAGGAATCGGAAGAGCCCGGCGATGTCGCGCGGGTTCCAGGGCTTGCTGGCCTCGAGCGGGCCCATGTACATCTCGTACAGGCGGAACGTGTCGGCGCCGAACTCGGCGATCACGTCGTCGGGGTTCACGACGTTCTTGAGGCTCTTGGACATCTTCGCGACGATCTGCGAGACCGGGGCGCCCGTGGCGCGCTCGACGAAGACGCCCTCGGAGGTCTCGTCCACCATGTCGGTCGGCACGAGCGTCTTGTCGGCGCGCTGGTACGCGAAGCTCGTGATCAGGCCCTGGTGGAAGAGCTTGCGGAAGGGCTCGGGCGTGCCGACGTACCCCAGGTCGTACAGCACGTTCTGCCAGAAGCGCGCGTACAGCAGGTGCCCCACCGCGTGCTCCGACCCGCCCACGTACAGGTCGACGCCCCCCGTGCGCGCGTCGCCCCCGCCCATCCAGTATCGCTCGGCGTCGGACCCCACGAAGCGCCCCGCGTTGCGCGGGTCGCAGTAGCGGATGGCGTACCAGCTCGAGCCCGCGCTCCCCGGCATCGTGTTCGTCTCGCGGCGCACGGGCGTGTGCGGCGGCAGCAGCGCGGGATCGACCCCGGCCTCGCCCGCGGTCGTGTGCACCCAGTCGCCCGCCTTGGCGAGCAGGGGCTGCGGGTCGTCGCTCTCGACCGGCGCGTAATCCACCAGTTCGGGCAGGCGGACGGGCAGGTGCGCGTCCTGCACCGGGTACGCGTGCCCGGCGGCGTCGTACACGATCGGGAAGGGCTCGCCCCAGTAGCGCTGGCGCGAGAAGACCCAGTCGCGCAGGCGGTGCTGCGTGCGCGCCCGCCCGCACCCGGTGCGTTCCAGCCAGGCGACGATCGTGCTCATGGCCTCGGCCATGTGCAGGCCGTTCAGCGAGACCTCGGCGTTCGCGGAGTTCACCGCGACGCCCGGCTCGGCGAAGGCCTCGCCCCGGCGGCTGTAGAACGTCGCGTCGGAGAAGCGGTGCGAAAGGTCGGCGAAGCTCGAGACGCCCAGGTCGTCGAGCGTTTCGAGCCACACACGCTGCGTGGCGCCGCGCCGCGGGCCGGGCGTGCCGGGCACGTCGCACGCCTCGGCGGGCACGGCCCGGCGCGTGCGCACGACCTCGAGCGCGTCAGCGAACGACACGCCCGTGTCCGTCGCGCACACGCCCAGGAAGTCGGCCAGGTCCTCACGCCATTCAGCGTCCGGCTCGTCCTCGTACGCGTGCTCGACGAAGTGCCGCATCGCGAGCACGACGCGCGGATAGACGACGTCGCGGATGGGCAGGTCGAACGCGCGGGCGAACTCGAAGTCGCGCTGGTCGTGGGCGGGCACGGCCATGATCGCCCCCGTGCCGTACGTCGCGAGCACGTAGTCCGCGATCCACACGGGAATCAGATCGCCCGTCGCCGGGTTCCTCGCGTGCACGCCCGAGAAGACGCCCGTCTTGCGCTTGTCTTCCATCCGCTCGACGTCGCTGCGGCTTCTGGCGCGCGCGACGTACTCGCGGACCGCGGGGGCGTCGCACCCGGGCGGAGGTTCGGCCAGAACCGCGTCGACCAGCGCGTGCTCGGGCGCGATCACCATGTACGTGGCGCCGAAGATCGTGTCGGGGCGCGTGGTGAAGACCCGGATGGAATGGGTACCCCCACACTCCGTGTGGGGATTGACATGGGTACCTCCACACTCCGTGTGGGGATTGGCCGATCGCGTACTGATCGAGTCCTGGTGCACGAATGTCCACTCGTACGCCGCGACGTCTTCGACGAGTTCCGCGGCCACGGGGTTGCGGACGAGATACGCCAGATGCTCAGCGAAGTCAGATTGGTGACGGATGATGTGGTCGAACGCTTCCGGGTTCCACAGGCGCCCTTCGTCGCCGCGCCCTTCGTTGATCGTCCTGGCCGAGAATCGCTTGACGCTCCGGCAGAGATCGTGGAGGTCCACGCCGTCAAACGGGCGGACGATCCAGTGCACATGGTCTGGCATCACGCACGCGGCGTACACGCGGCAGCGATCGCCATCAAAGTGCGTCAGTGCCTCCAGCACGCGCGTGCGTTCGTGCGGCGCGAGATGCCGCCCGGCCAGTGCTGTCCACGACACGAAGTAGGTCGCACCCGGGAGTTGGAAGTGCGGGAGGTTGCGCTTGCGGTACACGAGGTCGCCCGCCGGGCCGTAGATGCCCTCCGGGTACGGGTCTCGTGGAATGAACCCGGCCGGATGAGATGCAACTCGCGGATCGTCGTCGATGTCGCGGAGGGTGGCCCCGTTCAATGCACCCGCACGGAGTGAGGGGGTACCCATGGGGGTACTCGCATCGGACCCCGCACGGAGTGCGGGGGTACCCAGGACAACCCGGAACTCGATCTCCGCGCCGGTCGACTTCCCGATCCACTCGGCCTGCATGGTGCGCGTGGAATCGGGCCAGTCGAGGTGGTCGAGCTGCTTGAGCAGGCGTTCGGCGTACGCCGTGATGCGCAGCGTCCACTGTCGCAGGGGCTTGCGGACCACCGGGTGCCCGCCCCGCTCGCTGCGTCCGTCGATGACCTCGTCGTTCGCCAGCACAGTGCCGAGCCTGGGGCACCAGTTCACGACCATCTCGCTCAGGTACGCCAGGCGCCGGGAATCCACGAACGCGCGCCGGGCGTCCTCGTCCATCGAGCCCCAGGGCCCGGGGGTCTCGACCTCGCCCCGAGCGGCCTTCGCCACCAGGTCGGCGATGGGGCGGGCCTTGCGGGCTTCGGGGTCGAACCACGAGTCGTACAGGCGCAGGAAGATCCACTGCGTCCAGCGGTAGTAGTCCTCGTCGATGGTGCCAAACTCGCGCGACCAGTCGTAGCAGAAGCCGAAGCGCTGGAGCTGACGCCGGAAGTTCTCGATGGCGTTGCGCGTGGTGATGGCCGGGTGCACGCCGGTCTGGATGGCGTACTGCTCGGCCGGCAGGCCGAACGCGTCCCAGCCCATCGGGTGCAGGACGTTGAAGCCCCGCATGCGCTTGTAGCGGCTCACGATGTCGGTGGCGGTGTAGCCTTCGGGATGCCCGACGTGTAGCCCCGCGCCGCTTGGATAGGGGAACATATCCAGCACGTAGTATTTGGGCTTAGTGGTATCGGTGGTTGTGCGGTACGTCTGGTTGTTGTCCCAGAACTGCTGCCATTTGGCTTCGATGGATTGGTGGTTGTAGGGCATAGAGTGTTGTTGTTGAAAATTTAGAGTAGTTTCTTACAAATAATGATTTGCTCATAGATGTGATAAATCCTGTTGGGGCGGCTCAATTCCTAGATACTCCCGATATATTCTCGAACGATAATCTTGTCCAATCTCGTTAATTTGCTTGATAAAGAATTGGTATGTTCCTTTACCACCAATGGTATCCCAGAACTCATTACCGATAAGAACTACCTTGTCGTTCCTCATATCGAACCAACGCGCAGGGAATGACCATTGATATTGGTCTCGCGTACCATACGGATTATAGGGTAGTGCAAAAAATGCTTGTGTGACTTGTGGAGGATCCATCGCATAGAGTTTAAAGATTTTTTCCTTGCTAACTTTGGTAATATCACTATTCGGCAGTGGAGATTTTAACTCAAAAGCAAACCTGGTGTTGTTTTGCACGTCTTCAATATAAACA